>CBDCOA010000001.1:0-22048 GCA_965219585.1 Bryobacterales bacterium | reverse complement strand
TAGCTATAATTAGCTTTGTTTTCAATCACTTGCGGGCACCTCTCCTTGCCGCATGAGCGGATCAGTTCGGAGCAAATTGGATCACTCCGGGGCAGTTCAGAGCGTAGAGTGGGTCCCACAATGGGTCCCAAAGTGGGTCCCAAAGTGGGTCGCGGCGAGGGCTTCTCCTTCGTCTCGTGCCTGCCCGCAGACTTCTGCAAGAATTGGAGTCTAGGTTCCGCGCATTGAGCCGGCCGATTGTGGGAAACCGTTCTTGGCGGCGCGGCCACATGTAGCCGTCCAAGTCCGGATCTGCATCAGTGTTGGCCAGGTCCAACCCGGCCACGGAACCGCGCAGGAACGCTCGTGGACCAATCTCAACTTTCTTGGATCGTAACTACTCACGCCTCGGTTGGAGTCGAGGCGTGAGTTGGTGTCGGGCCATAGTGTTGTTCGAGCGTGGCGACAGCGTTGCCGGCGAGCGCGATTTGAATGGCGACGAGAGGGTTGTAGCCGAGCGCGGCCATGGACTGCAGGTAGCTTGAGATGCGGGCGTAGGCCTCGCCATAGACTTGCGTGCGAAAGCAGCCCGACACTTTCATCTTCACCTTGGACATTCTCAGCCCGCGCTCTCCTGCATTGTTCGTAAAGCTGACGTCGGGGTCGCTCAGGAAGCGCAGCACGGACTCTTCGTGCTTGATGAGCCGCTCGTGCAGGTTGTGGGCATCGGATTTGGCGATCCGGCCGCGTTTCTTCTTGGAGCGGGGCGGGATCTGGGGCAATTCCTTGCGGCCCTGGGTCAGGATGGTGCGGTAGCGCTTGCGCAGGGCCTTGCAGGCGGCTGCGCTCAAGGCCTTCACCTGGCTGGCATTGACCTGCCGGCAGGCCTCTTGCAGCAGGGCTTTCATCAGCCGCGCCCAGCGGTAGTTGTTGGACTCGACGATGAAGGTCAGCTCCCGAATTAGATGCGCGCCGCAGAGCTGGTGCTGGCACTGCTTGTAGCTGAGGTAGGAGGCCCAGCAGTCGTGCACCAGCGTGCCGGCGAAGCGGGGGATCAGGCCGATCGCCTCGATGGCTGCCTTGCCGCGCTTGGGGTGCAGGAACTTCAGCGTCAGCGCGCCATCGGTGAGGATATGCAGCCAATGGTTCTTGCCATCGACCCGCAGGCCGGTTTCATCGGCATACAGGGCCGGAGCGGCCAGCAGGTGGGCGCTGGCGGCCTTTTCCCACGCTTGCAGGGCCTGCTGCAGGCGGCGGATGTAGCCCAGGCAAGTGGCCTCGGACAAGCGCAGGCCGGAGATCGCCCGGACCAGCTGCACGACCCGCCGCAAGGAGAGCATATGGGCCACCAGCAGGTCGATGATGAAAGCCTGCAGCCCCGTGCCGTACTGCACCGGCCCGGGCATGCTGGCGGGGAAGGCTGGCTTGCAGCGGGCCTGGCAGTCGGGGCATTGCTTGACCTCGGCGGTGACACGCTGCTCGACCACTTGGAACACGATGTCGTACAGGACCCGGCGTTCGCAGTCGATCGGATCGACCTGCGACAGATCGCTGCCACAGCTATCACAGGCCGTGACGGTGAGCGTTTCCTCGTGGGTGACT
Source organism: Bryobacterales bacterium (assembly GCA_965219585.1). Taxonomy (GTDB): domain Bacteria; phylum Acidobacteriota; class Terriglobia; order Bryobacterales; family UBA6623; genus VXMF01. Next base: position 20,467 of record CBDCOA010000001.1, on the reverse strand, counting down.
TTCTGCAGATTGGAGACGCTGCCGTCTTTGGCCGCAGTGGCCGGGCGATCCGGCTGGGAACTCCGCGCGGTGTCGTCCGCGCCCATCTGCGAGGGCGGAATGCTGGAGTTGCGGGTGGTCTTGCGGGTGGTCTTTTCCAGCAAGACCGCCAGCAGCAGTGTCAGCATGGTCAGCAGCGCCTTGAACACGGCGTCGGTTTCCGGCGGCACCTTGCCGAGCTTGCGCAGCGCCTCGAGCTGCTCCTTGGCACTCTGTAGTTCCTCGCGCAGGGACTTTTCGTTGACCGTCGGCATCACTCGGCCTCCACCGCCATCAGCGCGGCCAGCACCGCCAGCCGCTCGCCCGGCGGCATGGCCGCGTAGCGCTTGGCCCAGTTGGCGGCCTTGCGCTTGATGCACTGCCGCTGCACGAAGTCCTGGCCCGCGTAGCTGTGCCAGTGCGGGCGCCCCGGCGCGAAGTTGCACCAGACCTTCTCGGTCACCACCCCGGCCTGGTTCATCACCTGTAGCGACAGGCTGTGCCAGCCCGCCAGCGTCCGCTCGTACAACTGGGAGGGATAGCCGGACAGCATCACCGCACAGGGCAGGCCTGTGAGCAATGCCAGCAGTTGCTCGTGATCGGCCTGCGTGTAGTCATAGCGGTAGCGGCGCTGCGACTTGCGCGCCGCCTGCAGATAGGGCGGGTCGGCGTAGACCAGCTCGTCGCCCGCAAACGGGAACTGGGCCAGAAAGCGGTGGCAGCAGCCGTGCACCAGTTCCACCTCGTAGTCGCAGCGGAACGCTCGGATCGAGCGGACATTGCGGTCGATGCCGATGTTGCGCAGGGCCGGCGGCTTGCGCTGCATGATCGCGCCGCCGCCGAGATGGGTCTCAATATAGGTGGCATGCGGCGGCATGGCCGCGATCAGTGGCTGGCACAGACCCGAGGTCGCCTTCGATCCGTACCAAGCTCCCATCGCCGCGTCGTCTCCCGCAGGAGTGCTTAACCCGCAGCATAGGCGGTCCCAGTGCGGTTGTCAAGCGAACCGCTTGCGAGCTTGCGAGCCATCCGCCGGATACGCAAGGCCGCCGCTGGCCAGTCCGGGCGGGTCCCACTCCGCGTTGGATTCCTGCCAAGAACAACCGTTTGATCTCAGGCGAAAAAGTACATAGTCAAGACAGGGCCCGAGTAGTTACCTTGGATCGCTAGTTTCATCTGGGGAATCGCGGACGACGTGCTCCGGGATCTATATGTTCGCGGCAAGTACCGCGACGTGATCCTACCCATGACTGTGCTTCGGCGGCTCGATTCGATCTTGGAACCGCGCAAGTCGGCCGTTCTAAAGCTGAAGGCGCAACTCGACATGGCTCAGATCCACAATCAGGATGCCGCGCTGCGAGGAGCTGCCGGACAGGCGTTCTACAACACCTCGAAGTTCACTCTGCGGGACCTCAAGGCACGGGCCAGCCAGCAGCAGCTTAAAGCTGATTTCGAAGCGTATCTCGACGGCTTCTCCCCAAACGTCCAAGACATCTTGGAGAAGTTCAAATTTCGGAACCAGATTCCTGACCTGTCAAAGGCCGACGCCCTAGGCACACTCATCGAGCGGTTCCTTTCGTCGGACGTGAATCTGAGTCCCAATGCGGTCCTCTATGGCGACGGATCGATAAAGCACCCGGGGCTTGACAATCACGGGATGGGAACGGTCTTTGAAGAACTTGTACGTCGCTTCAACGAAGAGAACAACGAAGAGGCCGGAGAACACTGGACCCCTCGCGATGCTGTAAGGCTGATGGCGAGGCTCGTGTTCTTACCAGTCGCCGATCAGATCCAATCTGGAACCTACCTGATGTACGACGGTGCCTGCGGTACCGGTGGAATGCTGACCCTAGCCGAGGAAACCTTGGCCGAGATCGCAACACAACGGGGAAAGCAGGTTGCGACCCATCTCTATGGACAAGAGATCAATGCAGAAACCTACGCCATAGCCAAGGCAGACCTGCTCATCAAGGGAGAAGGAGGCGCGGCAGACAATATCGTTGGAGGGCCGGAGTACTCGACGCTTTCGAACGACGCTTTTCCGAATCGCGAGTTTGACTTCATGCTCTCGAATCCACCCTACGGCAAGAGTTGGAAGAACGACTTGAAGCGGTTGGGCGGGAAGTCCGAGATTCACGACCCGAGATTCTTGATCGAGCACGGCGACAACCCCGAATACTCGCTGGTAACCCGTTCAAGTGACGGCCAGATGCTATTCCTAGCGAACATGGTCTCCAAGATGAAGCACGGCACGGCGCTGGGGAGCCGCATTGCAGAGGTACATAACGGCTCGTCACTGTTCACCGGAGATGCCGGGCAGGGCGAGAGCAACATCCGCCGGTGGGTCATCGAGAACGACTGGCTCGAGGCAATCGTCGCGCTGCCACTCAACATGTTCTACAACACCGGCATCGCCACATACATCTGGATTCTCACGAACCGGAAGTCCGCCCATCGCCGCGGGCGAGTTCAGCTCATCAACGCCACGAGGTGGTTCAAGCCACTACGCAAGAATCTCGGCAAGAAAAATTGCGAACTGTCGGAGCAAGACATCACGCGCATCTGCAACACGTTCCTCGCGTTCGAGGAAACGGAGCAATCGAAGATCTTCCCGAACGAGGCGTTCGGCTACTGGAAGCTGACCGTCGAGCGGCCCCTTCGACTTGCCGTCGGGTTGACGCGGGAAAGCCGAGAGCGATTCCGCGCAGTGTGCGAAGAAGCTGGAGAAGTCCCGCTGGCCAACCTCGCTGATCAATTGGCTAAGGGACTCGGACCCGGACCACATCTGGACTTTAACGCATTCATGGAATCGTGTAGGCGTACAAGTAAGCGACTCGGAGTCAAGTTGGCGGCGAAGCGGGTGAAGCTGTTGCGAGACTCCCTTGCCGGTAGGAGTGAGGAGGCTGAGCCCGTGGTCAAGAAGCGACACAAGCTCGGCCAGGCTGAGCCCGATCCCCTCCACGGTTTCTACGACGCAGAACATGCCGGCAGACGCTGCATTGTCGAGTACGAACCTGATCCGCAGCTCCGTGACACCGAGCAGGTGCCGCTGCTGGAAGAGGGTGGGATCGAGGCGTTCCTGAGACGAGAGGTTCTACCCTACGCACCTGACGCCTGGAATCCGCCGGACAGCGTCAAGATCGGCTACGAGATCAGCTTCAACCGTTTTTTCTACAAGCCGCAGCCGATGCGCTCTCTGAAGCAAATCCGTGCCGATATCCTGGCATTGGAGACGGAAACGGAGGGGTTGCTCGCGGAGATCATTGGAGGAGGCAGGCAGTGACGGCGGCGGATGTTAAGAGCCATCTTCGAGAAGGCGGCCAGATCCTCAAGACACGCGACGACCGAGTACCGGTCTTACTCAAGCGCAACGGTGAAGCCGAGGAGACCGCTAAGCCGTTTAGGCTATCCACGGGCGCGACGTGTTCTTGGACAAACGCAGACGACACGTTCGGTCCAGAGAAACTGCGTCCCAGAATCGAACCTTGGCTGACGGCGCTAATCCAGTCCGAGCATCTTTCGTTGCTCTTGGGTTCCGGCCTAACGCACGCTACTCATGCGATCGCGACGGCGGGCCCGCTTCCTGGCATGAGTGCAATCAATTTCGACGTGCTAGGCGACGAAATCGCGACAGAGGCGAAGCGCGCTGCGAAGCTCGCCGGTCGAGAATCCGGAAACTTCGAGGACCAGGTACGTGCTGTAAACGAGTTGCTCCGGGGCATGGAGATCATCATTTCCACAAAGGCGGCCAATGCTCCAGGGCGTGAGCAAATCAAGCGTCTACGAAATGACCTGAGAAACGCCCTTGACTCATTCGCGTGCTCGATACTCGCAGGAGAGCGACAACTCGTTTCAGCTCCCATCGAGAAACGGGAGCAGGCGTTCAACCATCTCGTCAGCTTCCTGTTGAGTTTCGCGAGCCGGTCCGGCACGCGCGAGCGACTGCATCTATTCACGACCAACTACGATCGCTACGTGGAAGCTGGCGCCGATGTGGCGGGCTTGCGGCTGATCGATCGATTCGTGGGAACGTTGGCGCCTGTATTCCGTGCCTCACGTCTTGATGTGGACCTTCACTACAACCCACCAGGAATCCGAGGTGAGCCGCGCTATCTCGAGGGTGTCGCCCGCTTCACAAAGCTGCACGGCTCCATCGACTGGGTAGACTCCGGTCGGACGATTCTCCGGATCGGGCTGCCGTTCGGTGCAGAGGATATCTCCCCCTACCTAGCAGCGCCCGGGTTAAGAGGGGCCGATGCGATGCGGCTTATGGTCTATCCGAACGCTGCTAAGGACCGAGAAACGGCTGCGTACCCGTACGTCGAGCTATTTCGAGACTTCGCCGCCGCGACCTGTCGCCCAAACAGCACAGTGATCTGTTACGGCTACAGCTTTGGTGACGATCACATCAATCGGGTGATTGAGGACATGTTGACCATCCCGTCGGCGCATCTCGTGATAATCGCTCACGGCGATCCTCTTGGCCGGATCATGGCCACCTACGAGAAGCTAGGTCGACACGCCCAGATCACACTGCTAATCGGTGATCACCTCGGCGACCTCAAGAACCTTGTAGACCATTTGCCCAAACCGGCGATCGACCGCACTACATTCCGAATGGCCGAGCTCCTGAAGACTCGGTGGAATTCAGTTGAAAGAGAGGACGATCAGGAGCGGACGCTTCCGGCGGCAAAACGAGGCACGGACGGATGAGTGAGACTCCCTTCGAACAGGCTGGAAGCCTGCGAATCGGTGCGGTTGATTTCGTTTCCCCAGACGAGATCAAGGTCGTCCTCGATATCGAGGCACCCGAATCAATTGCGCTGAACACGGGTGGGCCGAGGCCTTTCCCACGAGTCAACGGCTACCTGTTGGTACCGGTCGATGACGGATTCCTCGTCGGCCAGACCGAGTGGATTACGGTCGAACGCTCGCCGTTCCCGAAGCGACGTGGGATGCAAGACTTCGGGCTCGTAGATCTGCCGTACCCACTACGCAGGCTGCGCCTCAACCCATTGGGAACCTTGCGTGCGGGAGAAAGCTTGGGCGCTTACGCCTTCCGCCGGGGTGCAGACTCGTTGCCGTCTGTTGGCACCGCAGTCTTGCTGCCCACCGAAACTCAACTTCGCTCGATCGTGGAATCCGGTGAGAGGCTACGGGTAAAGATCGGCACGAGCCCGCTTGCCGGAGACGCGCAGGTCTGCCTTGATCCAAACCGGTTGTTCGGTCGCCATCTTGCCGTCATTGGCAATACTGGCAGTGGCAAGTCTTGTTCTGTTGCCGGGCTTATTCGATGGAGCCTTGAACAGGCAACGGAAGCGCGCACAGGTGGTCGGCCCAACGCCCGATTCATCGTCCTCGACCCAAACGGCGAGTATTCACGCGCATTCCGCGGTGACGAGACGATCAAGCCACGAATCCTCAACGTGAATCCGTCCGAGGGCGAGACTGCGCTCAAGGTGCCGCTGTGGTTTTGGAACAGTGCTGAGTGTGAGGTGGTCCGATGTGTTTAGACCACTGGTCGGTGAATTTAAGGTGGACTCCGCTACTACTCTGGACTACCGACCGCAGTGATTGTACCTCAAGACACGGTCATCATCATCCCGTCTCCTTTCCTGCCTCCGCGGTTGCAGGTGCAGGACTCTGGACCTCTCCGAACGGGTCTGCCTGTGCCAAATTTGGACGGGCAGGCTCCTCGGCCTGGCGGCCCTGCTGGATCCGCTCGCAACGGCGCAGGCTGAACTCCAAATGCGGCCAGTACGAGTCCGGGAACGACTCCGTCCGCACCTCCTCCACCAAGCTGGCGAAGTAGCGCAGGCTGCGGACCGGCTCGCCGCGCGGCCGATCGAGCAGGCTCATCGACTTGCGCACGCTGCCCAGCAGAATCGCCCGTCGCACCGTTTCCAGCGACACCCCCGCGCGGTGCCAGTCTGCCGCCAAGCGTTCGTCGGCCGGTCCGAACCGACCCTGCACGCAGGCCGGCTGACAGAATATCCGGCGCACCTCCGTGACATACGTGCCGACGTCTGCGACCGTCTGCTCGGACGGCTCCGCTTCCGGCTGCCTCGCCACCTCATACGGCCAGTACTGCGGGCACACCTTCAGCCGCGAGCGGCGATGCTGGTTGGGCGCAGCTTGCAGCGCGCAGATCCCCTTGGCCTCCAATTCGCGCAGGCAGCGTCCCAGCGTCGAGCGGCTCTTGCCCAGCTGCCGGGCCAGCCCGTCCCGCTCGAACTCCAGACAGCCGTCGGCCCGCCTGGCCCTCAGGCATACGTGTGCGAACACCTTGAAGGCCGTGTCACTGAGCTCGTCCAGCGCTCGCTCGAAGCCCGCACCGGCCGCGAACCAACCGCGCTGGCCGCGCTTCAGTCGTACTCTCGGCTTCATCTTGCACCTCCTTGCTGCTGCAGTGCCTGCCACGGCGTCCGCCCCCCCAGCGCCGAGTGCGGCCGCAGGTGGTTATAGAACGCCAGCCATTCCGAGATCACCTCCCGCGCCGCGAATCCGTCCACAAGCTCCTGCAAATACACCGCTTCGTACTTCAGAGAGCGCCACAGCCGCTCGATGAACACGTTGTCCAGCCAGCGGCCCCGGCCGTCCATCGAAACCCGCACGCCGGCCTGCTGCAGACAGCCCGTGAAGGCCTGCGAGGTGAACTGGCTGCCTTGGTCGGTGTTGAAGATGCCCGGTGCACCGAACTGCTCCAGCGCCGCCTCCAGCGCCAGCAGGCAGAACTCCGTGTCCAGCGTGTTCGACAGCTCCCAGCTCAGCACCGCGCGGCTCAACCAGTCCATCACGACTACCAGGTACAAGAAGCCCCGCTGTAGCGGGATGTAGGTGATGTCCGCGCACCACGCTTGGTGCGGCCGCTCGATCAGCACGTCCCGCAGCAGGTACGGATACACCCGGTGCCCCGGCTCCGGCCGACTCGTGCGCGGCTTGCAGTAGACCGCCTCCAAGCCCATCGTGCGCATCAGCCGCCGCACCTTGTCCCGGCCGACCGGGTAGTTTTCTCGCTGCAGATGCCGGCTCATCTGCCGACTGCCGTAAAACGGGTGCGCCAGCGACAACTCGTCGATCCGCCGCATCAGCGCCAGCTGCTCCGGATCTGCCTCCCGCGGCTGGTAGTACAGCCCGGAACGACACACCCCCAGCAAGCGGCATTGCAGGCGCAGGCTGGCCTGCGGGTGGTCGCGCTGCACCAAGTTCTTCCGCGTGGTCCGGCTCAGCGTTCCCACGCGGACTTCAAAAAATCCCGCTCGACCACCAGCTGCCCGATCTTCTCGTGCAGCTTGCGGATCTCCGCCTCCCGCTCATCCTGGCCGGGCCCAGCACCCCGCTCGAACAGTTCCGCCAGCCGCTCGCTGGCGGTGCGCTTCCACTGGCTCACTTGGTTCGGATGCAGCTGGTGCCGCGCCGCGATCTGCTGCACGGTGCGGTCCCCACGCAAGGCTTCCATCGCCACCCGCGACTTGAACGCTGCCGTGAACGTCCGTCTTTTTGGCATCGTTGACTCCTTTCAACCCAGGCGGAGTCCACCTTAGCGTATGGTCTAAAATCCCCGGACCACCTCTGTGGTGCTCGTTCACTCAGGCGAGCGCGAGAACGCAGCGACCCTTGCTAAGGCGGGCGTTGCGTGAAATCAAGTCAGGGCGGGTTGATGTCGCCGCTTCCACCGATTGGGAAAAGCAGCTAGCGCTGCGCCGGTTTCTGTCGACTCGACTAGTTTCCATACAGCACGACCTACGTAGCGGTGCAATCCTGACCGACGAGAGCAAGTTCGGCTTTCGCCTTAAGGCAATAGTCGGCGACCTCGAGGCCAAGATCCCCGAGCACCCAGACAATCATCTCGCGGAGGTTCGAGACGCCATCAAAGAAACGTTGGATGCAACTTACAACAGCTTCGAGAAGAACGGGGAAATCATCGAGTTCTATCGCGCATTCACTGAAGCACAGGTGCATGCAATCGCTACAGCCCTGCAGGCCGCCCTCGAAACTGTTGGTGGCATAGTCTACCAAGAGGGTCCTGATGAAGACGTTCCGCTGTTTTTCCGTGGAACGGATCTTGCGGACCACCTGGAAGTCCTTGCAAGTCAGGAGAATGTGAGCCAGTACCTCGATTTCCTTGTCGCCCGCATCCGTACGTTCCTATCGGACCCGAGAATGAAGGCAATTGTTGACACTACGGATGATCTCACCCTAGATGAGTGGCTGACGGACTACATCGGTGCCGACGCTGCCGCGGACGGCTGCGTTTCGGTAGTCGACCTGTCCCTGGTCCCAACCGAGGTGGTTCACGTTGTCACGGCCGTGATCGCGCGTATGACATTCGAGGCGTTGCAGCGCTACGTGAAGCTGAACGAGGCAACGTTTCCGACGGTCTTGGTGATGGAAGAGGCGCACACGTTCATCAAGCGGTACAAGGAAGATGTCGATAACCAAGACGCGGCAACCGTCTGCTGCCAAGTCTTCGAGCGCATAGCTCGCGAGGGTAGGAAGTTCGGACTCGGTCTTGTACTTTCGTCCCAGCGGCCGTCCGAGCTTTCTCCCACCGTACTGTCGCAGTGCAACACCTATCTGCTCCATCGAATCAGCAACGACCAGGACCAGCAGCTGGTCCACCGGCTCGTTCCTGAGAGCCAGAGAGGGCTGCTCCGCGAACTGCCCTCGCTCCCCTCGCAGTGTGCAATCCTGCTCGGCTGGGCCACGGAGCTTCCGGTCCTCGTGAAGATAAACGACTTGCCCAAATCCCAGCAACCGCGCTCCGACGATCCCGAATTCTGGGGAGTGTGGGTAGGCCGTAGCCAGGATGGAGCGCCACTCTCGCGGAAAGCAGATTGGCGGAGGATCGCTGCGGACTGGCAGGTGGGTTCGGCCACAGACAGCAACGTCACCTAGGAGTTGTGAAGTTGATGGCTGATCCCAAGCGCTACCCCGCGACGAAGAATTCCGGCTTAGAGTGGCTGGGGGCCGTGCCGACGCATTGGGACGTACGGCAGCTCGGACGAATGGGGACGCTGTCAAAGGGGAATGGTGGCAGCAAGGCGGACGAAGCACCTGCTGGGGTCCAGTGCGTACGGTACGGAGACCTCTATACAACGCATACGCGGTTTATCAGGAATAGCCGAGCATTTGTGTCCAAAGTGCGAGCGGCTGATTACACCCCCCTGAAGCATGGGGACGTACTGTTCGCCGCCTCAGGTGAAACAATCGACGAGATCGGAAAGTCAGCCGTGAACCTCATTTCGTCTGGAGCGTGCTGTGGTGGTGACATCATTGTCTTTCGGCCAAGGTATAGGACGCACGCGCCATTCATGGGCTATGTAACAGATTGTTGGTCCTCGGCGATTCAGAAGGCAACGATGGGGAGGGGATTCACAGTTGTCCACATCTACGCAACCCAACTGAAGCAATTAGTCTTGCCCGTTCCACCCCTCTCCGAGCAAGTCGCCATAGCCGGCTACCTCGACCACGCCGACCGGCGCATCCGACGGTGCATCCGCGCCAAGGAGAAGCTAGTCAAGCTGCTGGAGGAGCAGCGGCAGGCCCTCGTCAACGAGGCCGTAACGGGCCGGGTCGATGTCCGCACCGGGCAGCCGTACCCGGCGTACATGCCGTCCGGAGTGGAGTGGCTGGGGGAGGTGCCAGCGCACTGGGAGGTACGGAAGCTGAAGAGTTGGCTACGTATCAATGAAGTCGTATTGCCGGAGGACACGGATCCCAACTACATGTTCGACTATGTGGATATTGGGGCGGTAGGAACCGGTTTCCTAACTGCTGATCTAGCGAGGCTGAGCCTCAGACCGACGAGACTCGGTTCGAAGCTGCGTGGTCATACTCGGGATGGAGTGCGGGTTCCGGACGCTGCTCCGCTCTGCGGCCGGAGCCGCCGTATGGTCGCCTAGGCGACAGTGCCCGTATCATGACGGTTCTGTGGGGAGCCCATCGCCCCGAACCCGCGCCATGACTGTAGCACGCAACGTCGCCGAAGCCATCTCCGAACACGTCACCCTGGAGGTCGAATGCTGCGACCGCCTCTACCTCAATGTCTACCAGCCGCTGCTGCAGACCCCGGGCGGGGCGGCCTGGTTCTTCCGCCAAGTGCGCGGCTGCCCGGTGCCCTCCCCGGCCCTGATGGCCCCGATGACGCGCAGCTTCGTAGCCGCCATCGAGGCCTTCGCCCGCGAGGGCAACATCGACTTGATCCGCTTCGAGAGAGGCGAGCGCAAGGACGAGCGCACCCAGGCCTACCTGCGGCAATGGCGCGGCGGCGAGGGCGTGCTGTACATCGGCAAGGCGCAGGAGAAGGCGCGCGTGCTGCGCACCCAGGCCGAGACCGATCCGGCCACGGGCCGCCGCTCGCCCGAGCTGGCCTTCTCCACGGCCCTGCCCAACGCCTACTACTTCTACGCCGTCGATGACGACTTCGGCCCCTTCTTCCTCAAGTTCTGCTCCTATTTCCCGTACAACGCCAAGCTCTGCATCAACGGCCACGAGTACGTCAAGCGCCAGCTGGCCAAGCAGGGCATTGCCTTCGAAGCGCTCGACAACGGCATCCTCAGCTGCGACGACCCGCAGCGGCTGGCGCAGATCTGCCGCCAGCTCAGCGCCGCCAAGATCGACGCCTTGGCACGCAAGTGGCTGGCGCGGCTGCCGCATCCGTTCACGGCCGCAGACCGCGCCGCGGGGCTGCGCTACCAACTCTCCATCCTGCAGGCGGAGTTCTCGCTCACGCAGGTCTTCGACCGGCCGCAGCAGGGGCGCATGTTCTTCGAGCAGGTCATCCGCGAGAACCTTGACATCGGCCGGCCCGACCATGTCCAGCTGGTGTTCCAGCGCCGGGTCAGCAAGCGCACGCCGTCACGCTTCCGCACGCGCGTGATCACCGCCGGGGTGGATCCATCGCTGCACTTCGACTACAAGAAGACCCGCATCAAGCAATACTTCAAAGAGGGGCGCGCGCTGCGCACCGAAACCACGATCAACGACAGCTACGACTTCGGAGTCGGGCGTCGGCTGGGCAACCTCGAGAGTCTGCAAAAGATCGGCTTCCAAGCCAACCGACGCCTGCTGTGCGTCGAACGCCTCAGCCACGACTGCACGCTGGGAGCCGAGCGCTTCGAGCAACTCCAAGCGGCGGCACGGATCGCGGGGCAGCGGGCAGCGTCGCTGCGCTTCGGGGACCGCCGCGTGCAGGCCCTGCTGGCGTCCTTGGCGGCCTTCCGGCTGCTGCCGCACGGTTTCACCCACCGGCAGTTGCGCGAGCGGGTCGCGCCCCTGCTGGGCAGCAGCGCGGAGGCGTGGGGAGCGGGTCGCATGACCTACGACCTGCGGCGTCTGCGCTTGCGCGGGCTGATCGAACGCATCCCCCACACGCGCCGCTACCGCGTGACCGAGCAGGGCCTGCGCACAGCGCTGTGCTTCCAGCGCACCTACGCCCGCGTGCTGCGCCCGTCCCTGTCGGTGGTGTTCGACACCGGCGCTTCCGACCCCACGCCCCTGCAGAAGGCCGTGCAGCGCTTCGACCGCGAGATCGACCGCCTCTGGGAGGGCCAGCCGATCGCCGCGTGAACTTGACTCATCCGTAAACGCTACGCTTAGACAAGGAATCTAGAGCGGACTCGATTTCGGAGCGCACCATCTCGGGCACGCCGAGTGCTCAGGTCGGGAGATACGATTGTTTCAACAGTACGTACCTACTTGAAGGCAGTGTGGAGCCCGATGGATCCGGTCGAGAACCTAGTTGCATCAACGGGATTTGCGGTCTTAACACCCCCTGACGAAGCGGCTTCGCGATTCGTGGGGTACCTCTGTCAAAGCGACTACTTCGCGGATCGCGTTACGTCGGAATCGGTTGGAATAGCGTATCCTGCGATCGCAGAGACTAGACTGAGGGCGCTGGAAGTGTGCGTCCCACCCCTCCCCGAGCAAGTCGCCATCGCCCGCTACCTCGACGACACCGACCGACGCATGCGGCGATACACCGAGTCTGCGCAGCGGCAGATCCATCTGCTCAACGAGTACCGCACGCGGCTGATCGCAGACGTGGTGACCGGGAAACTTGATGTGCGGGAGGCAGTGTCAGGACTGGCGAACGATCTCGGGGAGCCTGAGGTAATCACCGGACCAGACGCTTCGGCCGTCACCAGCAGCAAGAGGGCCCGCAACCTCAACGCCGTCACCCAAGCGAGTGACGCATGACACTGGACCGGCCAGCCGAATACCTGGTCAGCCTCGTGCACGAGCTGTGCAGACTCACCGGAGAAACTGAGTGGGTCGAGTTCAAGGTCAACATACGCAAACCGGAGGAAGTCGGCGAGTATATCTCGGCGCTCGCGAACTCGGCGGCTCTGGTTGGCAAGGCATTTGCCTATATGGTGTGGGGGATTTCTGACCGTGGCCACGAAGTAGTTGGGACTAGGTTCAACCCACGTGCCACTAAGGTCGGCAACGAAGCGCTTGAGAACTGGCTTCTGCGGCTGCTCGAACCAAGGATTCACTTTCGCTTCTTCCAAGTGCCCGTCGAAGAGCATCCGGTAGTCGTACTCGAAATCGAGCGAGCATCTCACCAGCCAGTGCAGTTCCGCGGGCAGGAATACATCCGTGTGGGCTCCTATAGGAAGAACCTAAAGGACTTTCCGGAAAAGGCTCGGTTGTTGTGGCGCGTTTTCGATCAGACACCCTTTGAAGATCGCGTTGCGGCCGAGCGAGTGCAGGATGACGAATTGCTCCGACTGCTGGACTATCCGGCATACTTCGATTTACTCAATCGTCCGCTTCCCCAGAATCGCGACAGCATTCTAGATGCCCTAGCGGGCGACAAACTGATCCATGCCTGTGACGCCGGCGGGTGGAACCTAACGAATCTCGGAGCCGTATTGTTTGGCAAGAACTTGGGAGACTTGCGCAACGTTCGCCGTAAGGCCATGCGAGTCATTCAGTACCGCGGAAACGGTCGAACCGAGTCAGTCAGGGAACAGAGTTGGGATGAGGGCTATGCCTCCAGTTTCGAGAGCTTGACCGGCTTCATCATGAGCTTGCTGCCGTCGAACGAAGTGATCGAGCCGTGGCTAAGGAAGACGGTTCCGAGTTTCCCCGAAGCTGCTGTGCGCGAACTCGTTGCGAATGCCCTGATCCATCAAGACTTCTTCATCACCGGTGCAGGTCCCATGGTGGAGATCTTCGACGACCGCATTGAGATCACGAATCCCGGAGCGCCGTTGGTGGATTCCCAGCGATTCGTGGACTCTTCGCCCCGTTCGCGAAACGAGGCCCTCGCTTCGTTCATGCGCCGGATTGGCATATGCGAGGAGCGTGGTACGGGATGGGATGAGGTTGTGGCACAGACCGAGCTTCACCAACTGCCGGCTCCGCTGGTGGAAGCGGAAAGCGACTACACACGCGTAGTGCTGTTCGCGCCGCGACCTCTATCTAGGATGGACAAGTCGGAAAGGTTGCGGGCCGTGTACCTTCACGCCTGCCTACGATACGTGAGACGAGAATACTTGACAAACTCCACGGTGAGACAGAGATTCGGAATCGAATACCGAAACCGAGCCAGAGCTTCACGGCTGATCGCAGAGGCAACCAAGGAAGGAGCGATCATGGCTGTCGATGCGGCTGCGGCTCCCAAACAAATGCGTTATATTCCGTGGTGGGCGAAGTCCATCACCCGGGCCGTTTAGTTGATCAAACACCTCAGATCAGCCGTATTATGGTTCAGAGCTGATGACAAGTCGCTTATTTTCAACAAGTTCCACCAATAGCGTTTAGTTGACGGGTAGTTGATCATACGTTGGTGAGCGCTGAAGGCAGTATGTGCACTCGGTGGGTTCTCCAAGGTGAACGGACCGGTTCCGCGGAACGCGGGTTGCGGCGTTGGGGAGCGAATGAGCCGCAGACGCTCTGCCCAAACAGGGTTCCCTAGAAGTCTTCCCCCGAGAGCGCCCCGTCCGTGAGTACAATGGTCGGTCGGCGGCAGTTGCTGCGGATCGTGAACAGCAGCCAAGAAGGGGGCGTCTTAGGGACACTGGTCTACAACGGTTGTCTGTTGCGTATTCTGATTGAAAAGGGTCACCGTTCTGATTGAAAAGGGTCACCGGCCTGAGCTTGGGGTCGAGTGCCGAGAGCGTGGCGACGATGGCGGGTGCAAGTGTCTTCCTGTCCCCATAGAGGACAGGAGGGCACGCGATGCCGAGGCTACCAATCGCCATGTTTGCAATCAAGGAAATCCTGCGCCTGCACCATGACGCAGGCCACACACAGCGGGAGATCTCCCGCGCCACCGGGGTGAGCCAGTCGGCCATCCAGCGCTTGCTGGGACGGGCCAGCCAAGCCGGGCTGGGCTGGCCGCTGGCCCGTCCCGCCGCCAGCGATGCGGAGTTGTATGCACAGTTGTACCCGTCGGCCGCTGGGCCAGCGAGGCACAGCCAGCCAGACTTTGCACATGTGCACGATCAGTTGCGCCGCTTCAAGCGCGTCACGCTGGAGCAGCTCTGGAGCGAGTACTGCGCGGCGAGCGAGCCGGGCCGCAGCTACAGCTACAGTCAGTTGTTGTTTTTCACAATATTTCAGTGAAACAACGCGAGGATTTGTCGCATTAATTCGATTCCGGATTGCTGAAGAATCGGATTAATCCGGAGCGGCAGAGGGTTTGCTGAAGCGCTGTGTGGCCGCCGTGCGGGTGCGACAGGGGACCGGGCCGTTCGCGGCGCGGTTGCATGCGCGGAGGCGGCCCGGTTCAATAGGGTGGCCCGCGCGATCTCAGCTCGCCGGGCCGTGGACGGCGCTTTCCAAGTTCGCTACAACACAGACCTCACCGTCGAGGAATACATTAGCCGCAAGGCGTGGCGCGATGCAAGCGTGCCGGCCTGCCCCTTCCACCAGCAGGGCGGTTGCCAGCTGCGGCCCCACGGCAGCTACGCCCGCAAGATCCCCGAGGGCGTGCGGGTGCGGCGGTTCCGATGCCCGCAGAGCGGGCAGACGGTGAGCCTGTTGCCAGACTGTCTGGCAGCGCACCTGCCCGGGACATTGGCCGAGGTCGAGCAGGTGGTCCGAGCGGCCGTCCAGCCCGGCTTTCCGCGCGGCGGGTGGAAGCGACTGCACTCGTCGCGTTACGTGGGGATGGCCGGGGCGCGGCGCTGGGTCGCCCGGCGCGTCGAGCGCGTGCGGCTGTGCCTGGCGCTGCTGACGACCCTGTTGCCGGAGAGTTGCGGGCGTGTGGAGCCGACCGTGGAGGCGTTCGGGAGCGCTCTGGGCACGGCTGCGGTGCTGGTCACGCTGCGGTCCGTCGCGGCCACAGAACTGGCGGTGCTGCCGGTCCCGGTCGGGTTTTCGCGACGGATTCCAGCGGTCAAACCGGCGTCTCAGCCCGTGCAACACGCGACGGGCCGCTCGCCGCCCGGCCGGCCTGCCTAGAGTCGGGAGAGCGGGCCGCCCGCACGGCTCGCCAGGACCCGCCAGCATGCCAGACAAGCTCCCAGACCTCCGGCGCGAGATCGCCCTGTTCCGCTACAGCGTGATTGCGGAGATCCTGTGCCTGCCGCCAGGATCGGCCCAGCGCTGGGCCCTGATCCGCGACAAGGCCGGGCGCGCGCACGCCATTCCCGGCAGCCGTCGCACGCGCGTCGCCATCACCACCATCCGCGACTGGCTGGGCTTGTACGAAGACGGCGGCTTCGACGCGCTGTACCCCAAGCGGCGCCAGGATCGCGGCCAGCCGCGCGGCCTGCCGCCAGCGGTCTGCGAGTTGCTGGTGCGCCTCAAGGAGGCCAACCGCCGGCTGTCGGTGCGCGCGCTGATCCGCCAGGCGCGGGCCAGCGGCAGCGTGCCCGCGACGACCGCCCTGGCCCCGGCCACGGTCTACCGCCTGCTGCGCCAAGAGGGCCTGACGGGGCCGGCCAAGGACCGTCCCGACGGCCGCGACCGGCGCCGCTTCAGCTACCCCGACGCGGGCGCGCTGTGGATGGCCGATTGCATGCATGGCCCCAAGGTCGGCAGCGATCCCGACGACCGGCGGCGGCGGCGCAAGGCCTACCTGCTGGCCGTCATTGACGATGCCACGCGCGTCATCCCGCACGCCGCCTTCGCCTTCTCCGAAAGCGCCGAGGCGTTCCTGCCCGTCTTGCGCCAGGCCCTGCTCAAACGCGGCGTCCCGCAGAGACTGTACTGCGACAACGGTGCCTCCTACCGCTCCCGCCACCTGTCCGTGATCTGCGCCAGCCTTGGCATCCATTTGATCCATGCGAGACCTTACGCGCCGCAGGGAAAGGGGAAAATCGAGCGTTTTTTCAGGACCTGCAGAGCCCAGTTCCTGCCGACCCTGGACGAGACCGCGAGCGCCAGCCTCGACGCCCTCAACCGCCGTCTCGGGGCCTGGATCGAAGGCGAGTACCACCGCACTCCCCACCGCGGCCTCGACCACCAGCGCACCCCGCTCGACCAATGGGCGCTGGCCGCCAGCCGCCTGCGCCCGGCCCCGCCCGACGACGAGCTCGACACGATCTTCCGCTTCCAGCACCGCCGCCGCGTCGCCAAGGACCGCACCGTCAGCTTCCAGGGCCGCCTCTACGAGGTGGGCGCCGAACTGGTCGGGCAGCGGATCGTCCTGCTGGTCGATCCCGCCGCACCGCCCGGACGGCCCGTCCCGGTCCTGCACCAGGGCCGCGCGGCCGGCTGCGCGACCTTGCTCGACGCACACGCCAACGCCCTCATCCGACGCACCCCCGACCCGCGCTCCGAGGATGCCGCTGACGCTGCCGACGACCGCAGCGCGGACGCCAGCGCCCCGGCCCCGCCGCTGCGCCTGAGCGCGCTCGAGCGCCCGGACACCTCCCAGGAGCCTCCCCGGCAATGACCTACCTACAGCATTTCGCCCTCACCCGCTACCCCTTCCAGACCCCCGCCGAAACCGACGAGCTGTTCCCCGCCCAGGCCGGCATCGAGACCCAGACCCGCCTGCAGCACCTGCTCGAACTGCGCGGCATCGGCCTGCTCACCGGCGAGGTCGGCTGCGGCAAGACCACCGCCTGCCGCCAGTTCGCCGCCAGCCTGCACCCCGGCCTCTTCCGCGTCGCCTACGTCGCGCTCACGACCGGCTCGGTGCTGGACATGTACCAGACCCTGGCCTGGGAACTCGGCCTGCAGCCGGAGCGCTCCCGCGCTCCCGCCTTCCGCGCCCTGCGCGAGGAAATCGCCCGCCTCGCCCGCGAGGCCCACCAGCTGCCCGTGCTGATCATCGACGAGGCCCACAACCTGCGCAACGACGTACTCGAGGAGCTCCGCCTGCTCACCAACTTCCAGATGGATGCCGAGCGCTGCCTGTGCCTGCTGCTGTCCGGCCTGTCCTCCTTGCGCAAGCGCCTCGCCATGGCCGTGCACGAATCGCTCGGCCAGCGCATCGCCGTGCAGCACCAGCTCGCCGGCCTCGCCCGCGACGAACTCGAACCCTACCTCGCCCACCGCCTGCGCCTGGCCGGCTGCGACCTGCCGCTGTTCGAGCCCAATGCCCTCGAGGCCCTCTTCCAGGCCTCGCGCGGCCTGCCCCGCCAGGTCGACCGCATCGCCCACTTCGCCCTCGCCGCCGCAGCCTGCGCCCAGGCTCGCCAGGTCTCCGCCGAGCAACTCGAACAGGCCTGTGCCGAGGTGCGCCTGTGACCCCCTTCAACGACCCTTGGCGCGAACGCGCCGCGCAGGTGCGCGACGGCTCGCTCGAACCGCTCGCCGTCCAACTCGGCTACCGCAAGGATCCCGCCAACCCGGCCCGCTGGAAGCGGCCCGGCTCCGTGCTGAGCATCCGCGGCGCGCAGTTCTTCGACCACCGCCAGGGGCGCGGCGGCGGTGGTGCCATCGATCTCGTCATGCACGTGCGCGGCTGCCGCTTCCGCGCCGCCGTCGAGTTCCTCGAACGCCACGGCGGCCTCCCCCAGCCTGCGCCTGCCACCCCGCCCGCTCGCCGCCACGGCTTGCGCCTGCCACCCCCCGCAGACCGCCTCTGGGACCCCGTGCGTGACTTCCTGGCCACCGCCCGCGGGCTCGACCCCGCCCTGCTCGAGCGTTGCCGCCAAGAGGGCATCCTCTACGCCGATTCCCGCCGCAACGCCGTCTTCGTCTGTCGCGACCGCCACCAACATCCCGTCGGCGCCGAGCTCGTCGGCACCCGCCCGGCTCCCGACGGCCGCACCTTCAAGGGCATGGCGCCCGGCTCCCGCAAGGCCCGTGGCGGCTTCTGGCTGCCGGCCAACATCGACGATCTCGATGCCATCCTGCTCGTCGAGAGTGCCCTCGACGCCCTCGCCGCGCTCCGCCTGCTGGCTCCCACTTTGCCACCCGATACCCTGCTCGCCTCCACCGCCGGCATCGCGACCTCTCTCCCGCCCTGGCTGCAAGCCTTCCGCGCACCGCGCATCCTGTGTGCCTACGACGCCGACCGCGCCGGCGACCAAGCCGCCGACTCCCTCCGCCGCCACACCCCCCATTGCAGCCGCCTCCGGCCGGTCGGCGCCAAGGACTGGAACGATCTGCTGCGCCGCTCCCAGCCACGCTAGCTGTCCCTATTCACCCCCATCGACTGCCCGATCGCACCCCCGCGACCCGGCTACAACACGCCGCCTATCTCTACTTCCGGAAAACCTCCGCCGTCGACTCCCTTCCCCGACCGCACCGCCGCTGATTGCCCTTAACTCCCTCCTGCAGTAGCGAATCTACTTGAAAAATTTCTCCACTACAGCAGGAAATAATCTGAAAAAGTCCGCACGAATCTATCTGAAATTCAACATCAGTTCTGCGCGCTGTACAAGCAGTGGCGCGCGAGTCAGGACGTGGTGCTGCACCACGATCACATGGCCGGCGAGCAGCTCTTCATTGACTACGCCGGCGATACGGCGACGGTGTACGAGCCGTCGGGGAGTTGGGAAGCTCAGATCTTCGTGGCCGTGCTCGGGCTGAGCGTGTACACCTATGCCGAGGCCTGCCGGAGCCAGGACCTGGAGAGTTTCCTGAGGGCGCATGTGAACGCGCTGCGCTTCTTTGGCGGGGTGCCGCGCGTGTTCGTGCCGGACAACTTGAAGGCGGCCGTGAGCGTGGCCGACCGCTACGAGCCCGCGGTCAACCGCAGCTACGCCGAACTGGCGCAACACTATGGCGCGGCGGTGCTGCCGGCGCGAGCGGGCAAACCGCGTGACAAAGCGGCCGTGGAGGCGGCCGTGCTGGGGGTGGAGCGGGAGTTGCTCACGCCGCTGTTGCGGCAGCAGCGCCGCTGCTGCAGCCTGGCAGAGTTGAACGAGGCGCTGCGGGAGGGCTTGGCGGCCTACAACGCCAAGCCGTTCCAAAAGCGCGCGGGCTCGCGCCAGAGCGTGTTCGCCAGCCTGGAGCGGCCGGCTTTGCTGGCCTTGCCGGAGCGCGACTACGAATTCGCCGCATGGCTGACGGCGCGGGTCAACGTGGACCATCACGTGACGGTGCGCAAGTGGCACTACTCGGCCCCGGCCAGCCTGCTGCGCAAGCAGGTCGACGTGCGCCTCAGCGCGCACAGCGTGGAGTTGTTCCATCGCGGCGAGCGGGTGGCGCTGCACCGCCGCGAGCGCGGCAAGGGCGGCTACAGCACCATCGAGCAGCACCGCCCCAAGGCCCACCGCGAGCACTTGGGCTGGCCGCCGGAACGGATCGTCGAGTGGGCTGCAAAAGCCGGCCCGGAGACGGCTCGGCTGGTGCGCGAGCTGATGGCTTCCAAGACACACCCGAGCGAGGCCTACAGGCCCAGCCTGGGGATTATCCGGCTCGGCAAGCACTACGGCAGCCAGCGCTTGGAGGCGGCCGCCAAGCGCGCGCGGGCGCACGGCGAGTGCAGCTACAAATGCGTCAAGCAGATCTTGCAGCGCGGCCTGGACAGCCAGCCCGGCGAGCCGGAGCAGGTCTCGGCCCAAGCGCCGGTCGAGCACGGCAATATCCGCGGGCCGGAGTATTTCCGCGCCGCGGCCCAGCGGGCCGGCCAGGCCAAGGAGGGCGCAGCATGTTGATCGAGCCGATTTTGGAACAACTCTACCAACTGCGCCTCAACGGCATGGCGGAAGCCTTCCGCCAGCAGCTGGCCGACCCGGGCGCGGCCGAGCTGAGCTTCGAGGAGCGCTTCGGCCTGCTGGTCGACTCCCAGCACAGCTGGAAGCAGAGCCGCGCCTTGACGCGGCGGCTGGCGCTGGCCAAGCTGCACATGCAGGCGACGCTGGAAGACGTCGACTACCGCCACCCGCGCGGGCTGGAGCGGTCGCGCTTCGTCAGCCTGGCGCACGATTCGCGCTGGGTGCGCAACAAGCACAATGTGATCCTGACCGGCCCCTCCGGGGTGGGCAAGACGTATCTGGCCTGCGCCTTGGCGCACAAGGCCTGCCGGGACGGCTACAGCGCGCTCTACAA
Organism: Bryobacterales bacterium; assembly: GCA_965219585.1. Lineage (GTDB taxonomy): Bacteria > Acidobacteriota > Terriglobia > Bryobacterales > UBA6623 > VXMF01. Next base: position 40 of record CBDCOA010000001.1, on the reverse strand, counting down.
GCGTTGCACGCAACTGTTCCGGGACCTGCAGGCGGCCCAC